>JADJPW010000013.1 GCA_016713035.1 Verrucomicrobiaceae bacterium | reverse complement strand
AGGCAAGCGCTCGCGGATGAGGGCGGCACCGCGCTCGGTGAAGGCGACGACATCGCCCTCCAGCTCGTGGGTGACGAGGTGGCGGGCATCGTGCTCGTAGCGGGCGATCTGATAGCCGTGTGCACGCAAAAAGCCGAAAATCTCTGCCTCTGTGACGCCATAGCGCTCGTAGGAGTGATTCATCTCAAAGAGGATCACGGGCAGTCTGGCGGCCTGCATCGCGTTTTTGGCTCCTTGGAAGACGGCGAGCTCAAAACCCTCCACATCGACCTTCAGCAGTGAAATTTCTCCTGGCGGCAAAATCGCATCCAGTGGCTTCACGGGCACTTTGGGGCCGTTTCCGGCCAATTCGACATGGGCGAGGGCATCGGCATCGCAGAAGGCCATTTCACCGGCTTTTTCGCCGAGTGCGGAGGCCTCGATCTGCACGCTGGGGAGGAGGTGGAGGCCATTGAGGCGCAGATTCTCCTCCAGCCGACTGCGGTTCTTTGCGCTGGGCTCCACGGCGAGTACGCGGGCCTTTTTTGCCGCTGGGAGGGTGTAGAGGCCGATATTTGCCCCTACATCGACGAAGGTGTCTCCTTCACGGAGGTAGCTGGTGATGAACTTCGCGGTGTCCCAGTCGTGATACTCGCCGCGCTGCACGACATGCAGTGCGATGATGCTGTCTGGATAGCAGCGTAATTTTAGCTGGTCATAGACACGCAGGGTCCATGGTCTGCGCAGCGTTTTTTTGTTCACTAGCCACAGGATGCTGCGCAGTAGCACCCAGAGTCGCTTGCCGCGATTCCCCGGTGCATGCCAGATGCGCTTCACGAGCTGCCAGTAGCTAGTCACGGTGCTTTTTGTTTTTCGTGTTTGATGGTGCCTTCTAGGGTGGTCTGGCCGGCGTCGCCGGTGAAGGTCACTTTGCTTTCGATGGTGTCTTTGGCTTCGCCTTGAAAGCGATCCAGCACGGTGATGCTGCTGCTGCCATTGCCGGTGATGGATTTGAGCTCCAGCGTGAGGTCCACCTCGGAGACATTGCCCTCAAAACGGATCGTCTGTGCAGCGTCCACGCCGGTGAGGACTGCTTCGAAGTTCCCGGCACCGGCTTGATGCGTGATGGTCCACTTGAAGGGCTCTTTGTTGCCATTGAGCACGCGAGTGCCCTCGATGAGGAAGCCTGTGTCGCCATCGGCCTTGCCTGTCCATTCTTCGGTGATGGTGACGATGTTGCCGTTTTCGCCCTTCAGCTCACCGGCAGCCTTCCAGGTGCCGATGAAGTGCTTGAAGAAGACATGGGTGGACAGATCTGCCCATGCAGGTGTGGCAAAGAGCATGCAGAGGAGGGCGAGGAGTGGTTTCATACGGAGAGAGGATGAATCACGGCACTCTAGCAGATGGGCATGGCAGGGCCAATCACGTCTTTTGCGGGCCGCCGATGGCTAGGGGCGAATGTAGGAAGTTGTGTGACGAGGTCGTTTCCGCCGTCGCTATGCGTACGCTGCTCTTTTCTCTCTCCGTCCTCTGCTCTTCGCTCTGTGCGGCGGCTCCTCGTCCGAATGTGATTCTGATCATGGCGGATGATTTTGGCTATGAGTGTGTGCGGGCGAATGGCGGTGAGTCATATCAGACGCCCGTGCTCGATCAGTTGGCGGCAGGGGGCGTGCGCTTTGAGAATTGCCATGTGCAGCCGCTTTGCACGCCTACGCGGGTGCAGCTCATGACGGGGCGCTACAATGTGCGGAACTATCTCAATTTTGGCACGCTGTTGCGCACGGAGACGACTTTCGGGCAGCTTTTCCAAAAAGCGGGCTTCAAGACAGGGATCTGCGGGAAATGGCAGCTCGGGCAGGAGCTGGATGCGCCGCAGCATTTCGGCTTCGCGGAGTCTTGCCTGTGGCAGCACACGCGGCGGCCTCCGCGCTATGCGAACGCGGGTCTGGAGTTCAATGGCGTGGAGAAAAACTACACGCAGGGCGAGTATGGCCCGGATGTGGTCAATGACTGGGCAATGGACTTCGTCACACGGCATCAGGCGGCACCATTCTTCCTGTATTATCCGATGATGCTGACGCATGACCCTTTCCAGCCCACGCCTGATAGTGCGGAGTATGATCGCACGATGAGCAGTGAGTCGCGGCTGCGTGATGAAAAGCACTTCGCCGTGATGGTGACCTACATGGATAAGCTCATCGGCAAGCTGCTGGCGAAACTGGAGTCGCTGTCGCTGCGGGAGAATACGCTGGTGCTCTTCGTGGGTGATAATGGCACCAGCAGCAAGATGAGCAGCCGTTTTCGCGGTGCGGAGTTTCAGGGGGGCAAGGGCAAGACGACGCACCGTGGCACGCATGTGCCGATGATCGCGAGCTGGCCGGCGGTAATCCGCGATGGCCGCGTGAGCCGCGATCTGATCAGCAGCACAGATTTCCTACCCACGATCTGCGCTGCGGCGGGCATCGACGTGCCTGCGAATGTGGATGGGGTGAGCTTTCTGCCGCAACTGCGCGGTGAGTTCGGCACGCCGCGTGAGTGGCTGTATATGTGGTACTCTCCCCGGCAGTCCAAAGACATGCGTGTGAGCGAGTGTGTGTTTGATGAAACGCATAAGCTTTACCGCGATGGCAGCTTTTTCGACCTGCGGACTGATCCCGAGGAGAAGTCTCCCCTACCTGCTGCGGATGCTCCTGCGAAGCTAAAGGCGGCGCTCGCGACCTTCCGCGAGGCGCGGCCTGTGGAGCTGGATGAGGCCTTTCAGCAGTCCGGGAAAGGCAAGCAGCCAAAGAAGAAGAAAAAGCCGTAACTGGGCAAGAAAAAGCCCGGAGAGGTGATCTCCGGGCTTGGTTTGGATCAAGACACTTTGAGGTCTGAATCAGTTCAGATCGAGGCAGACGCCTTCGGTGGTACTGCGGGCAAAGATTTTGCCACCGGCGAGGATGGGGTAGCTCCAGACTTTGCCATCGAGCACGTCTTTGCGGGCTGTTTCCTTGTATTGGCTAGGTTGGGCCTGTGCGACGACGATTTCGCCTTTGTCGCTGGTGGCGATGATCTGGTCACCAGCGAGGATGACCTGTCCGGGGCCGAAGCCGGCTTCCTTCCACTTGTCTTCACCGGTGCGGATGTCCACGCAGGCGAGGGGGCCTTTGCCGTATTCTTTGAAGCTGAACATGCCGTAGAGATAGCCGTCTTTCACCACGGGGGTGCTCCAGTGATTGAAGCACTCGTTTTCACGACGCCAGATCTGCGTGGCTTCGAGCTTGCTGCCTTTTTTGGCGAGCTTGAAGGCACCTGCGCCGACGCCGTAACCGGCGCTGCAATACACGATGTCTTCAAAGACGACGGGTGAGGCTGCGGTGCTCACTTTGTAGGGGAACTCAGCACGCCAGATGACATCGCCCTTCTGCGGGTTCACGCCCACGAGGCCGGTCTGGGTGAAGAAGATGGCCTGATGGATGCCGTGGATGTCTGCCAGAATGGGGGTGGCGTGGGTCATCTTATCGTCCTCACCTTTCCAGAGGACTTTGCCGGTGTTTTTGTCGAGACCGATCAGCGCCTCGCCTGCACCACCGCCTGCGAGGAGCAGGACATTGCCGTCGATGAGCGGGGAGGCGGCGTTGTGCCATTTGATCTGCACGCCGGCGTTTTCCCTTCATCACATCATGGCTCCAGACTTTGTCACCCGTGGCAGCGTCAAAGCAAAACACGCCGAGCATGCTATCAATGACGTACACCTTGCCGCCGTCGATGACGGGCGTGCTGCGGGAGCCGTCGCCGCCTTTGTTATCCGGTGTGCCTGCGTCGCCACCGCCGTCATACTTAGCGATGACGCTGAGGGGTTTGGTCCAGAGGACTTTGCCATTGGCTGCATCGAGGCAGGAGAGTGCTTCGCCGGTATTTCCATCTGCCTCACCGGTGACGAGGGTGTAGGCCTTGCCACCTGCGACAGCGAAGGAGCTGAAGCCCAAGTTCGTGGGCGTCTTCCAAACTTCTTTGAGGCTCCATTTTGCCCCGGCGACGGCTGGGACGACGCCATTGCCCGCTGGGCCGCGGAAGGCGGACCAGTCGGCAGTTTCAGCAGATGCGGCAGTCGCCAGAGCGAGGCCGAGGACGGTGGTGAGGTGGGTGCGTGTCATGATGTGGTGTAGAGTAAAGATGAACGAGTGGCGTAGAGGGGACTTTGCAGCGGTTTGGCAGATCGAAAATCAACAATCCTTTGTTCATCCATCTTCAATCGCTGACACCCAGGACTCTCGACGCGAGTTGGATCGACGATTGAGAGAACAATCGAGTATTGAGGTTTCGAATCACTCCACCGGCCTGCGGGAGCGTGGCTCGCGGGTCACGGTATCGCCACAGCCTGCGCTGGTGACAAAGGGGCCATCGGCCATGGGCGCGGTCTTGGTGAAGCCCACGTCGGGCATGTCGCTGGGCTTGCCCTCCAGTGGGAAATCTTTGCGCAGCGGGAAGAAGGGGTAGCCCTCCCACATGAGGATGCGGCGCAGGTCGGGGTGGCCGCTGAAGCGGATGCCCATCATGTCGTACACCTCGCGCTCGTGCCAGTCGGCGGTGGGCCAGATGTCGCTGACGGTGGGGACTTCTTCATTCTCCGCCACGGCGGCTCGCACGCGGAGGTGCTGGTGGTGACCGTAGCCATACAGCTCATACACCATCTCAAAGCGTGGCTCTTTGCCCATGTAATCGAGGCTGGAGACGTCCACCAGGTAATCGAAGGCCAGCTCATCCCGGCAGTACTTCAGCAGCGGCTTGGCACCGGCGAGCGTGACGATGAGCGTGTGCTCGCCACGGAATTCCTTCGTTTCGAGCACGGCGGAGCCGAATTTTTGCTTCAGGGCATCGGCCATCTGGGCGGCATTCATGGTCGTAGTGGGGGAAAATTAAGCGGTGAGTTCAGCGATGAGTTCCTGCTTCTGTTCGACAAAGGAGTGCTCCGTTTCGATCTTGTGCTGGAGACGCATGAGGCCCTCTAGCAGAGCCTCTGGGCGTGGAGGGCAGCCGCTGATGTAAACATCCACCGGGATGAGCTGATCGATGCCCTGGAGCACGGCGTAGCTGCGGTACATGCCGCCGCTGCTGGCGCAGGCACCCATGGCGATGCACCACTTCGGCGCGGGCATTTGGTCCCACACACGCTTCACGGCGAGGGCCATTTTATACGTCACCGTGCCAGCGACGATCATCACATCCGCCTGCCGTGGGGAAAAGCGCATCACCTCTGCCCCGAAGCGGCTGAGATCGTAGCGACTGCACGCAGCGGCCATCATTTCGATGGCGCAGCAGGCCAGGCCCATCGGCATCGGCCACATGGAGTTCTTGCGCATCCAGTTGATGGCAGCGTCGAGCTTGGTGAAAACGATGTTGCCCTCGATCTTCGAGTCGTAGGCGGCGAGGGTAGAGTCAGCAGGGGCGACCATGGGGAAAAGGACGAGTGGAGGGGGAGAACGGGCCGCGAGAGTTACCCCCGCAAAGATGAGCGGCAAACGGATTGTGCGGCCTTTTCAGCGCAATGACTCCCTGGCGCAGAAGGGAGGCACCCGAGGTCCTGGCACTCGACGGTCCCCCAAAGTGCCATGTGCCAGCTCAATTGTGCCATTCGTTGGCACTTTGGGCCACTTTTTGGGCCTTTGGCACTTCGGCATTTACCACCCTCAAAACGCTGGAAGCTCGTGAAATCAAGGCCTCCAGCGCCGCCAGGGGCACTTGGCACGCTTTTAGCCAAGGAAAGAGCACCCAAACCACCAGTTTCACCCCTTCCCCCCCAAAACCTACCATCATGAGCAAAATCCTCGGCATTGACCTCGGCACCACGAATTCCTGCATGGCCGTCCTCGAAGGCGGCAAGGCCACGGTGCTCGAAAACAGCGAAGGCGCACGCACCACGCCCTCCATCGTCGCTTTCACCAAAAGCGGCGAGCGCGTCGTCGGCCAGGCCGCGAAGCGCCAGGCCGTGACGAACCCCCGCAACACCGTCTTCTCCGTGAAGCGCCTCATGGGTCGCAAATTCACCGAGCTGACCGAGGCCGACAAGCGCATGCCTTACAAGATCGTCCCCGCCAGCAATGGCGATGCCCATGTGCAGGTCGAAGTCGGCGGCGAGACCAAAACCTACTCCCCGCAGGAAGTTAGCGCCATGATCCTCGCGAAGCTGAAGGCCGATGCAGAGGCCAAGCTCGGCGAAACCATCACCGAGGCCGTCATCACAGTCCCCGCTTACTTCAATGACAGCCAGCGCAATGCCACCAAGGCTGCTGGCGAGATCGCTGGCCTCAATGTGCGCCGCATCATCAATGAACCGACCGCTGCGGCCCTCGCTTACGGCCTCGACAGCAAGTCGGACGAAAAAGTCGCCGTGTATGACCTCGGCGGCGGCACCTTCGACATCAGCGTGCTCGAAATCGGCGACGGCGTCTTCGAAGTGCTCGCCACGGATGGCGACACGCACCTCGGCGGCGATGACTGGGACAACACCCTCATCACTTGGATCGTCAACGAATTCAAAACCGACAGCGGCATCGACCTCAGCGGCCAGCCGGATGCCCTTCAGCGCATCAAAGAAGAAGCGGAAAAGGCCAAGATCGCCCTCAGCTCCAGCCAGAGCTACGATTTGAACCTCCCCTTCATCACTGCCGATGCCACCGGGCCAAAGCACATCATGAAGACCCTCACACGGGCCAAGATGGAGCAGCTCACCGACAGCCTCTTCGAGCGCACCATCAAGCCCGTGAAGGATTGCCTCGCTGCTGCCAAACTGGACGCCTCCAAGATCGACGAACTCGTTCTCGTCGGCGGCATGACCCGCATGCCGAAGGTCGTCGAGACCGCCCGCAAGCTCGCTGGCAAAGATCCGCATCAGGGCGTGAACCCGGATGAAGTCGTCGCCATCGGTGCCGCCATCCAGAGCGGTGTGCTCAAAGGCGATGTCAAAGACGTGCTCCTGCTCGACGTGACACCGCTCACGCTTTCCATCGAGACCGCTGGCGGTGTCGCCACGCCGATGATTGCCCGCAACACGACCATCCCGAAGAAGCACAGCCAGATTTTCTCCACCTACGCCGATCAGCAGCCTGGCGTCGAGATCGTCGTCCTCCAAGGCGAGCGTCCGATGTCTCGCGACAACAAAACGCTCGGCACCTTCAAGCTCGACGGCATC
Source organism: Verrucomicrobiaceae bacterium (assembly GCA_016713035.1). Lineage (NCBI taxonomy): Bacteria > Pseudomonadati > Verrucomicrobiota > Verrucomicrobiia > Verrucomicrobiales > Verrucomicrobiaceae > Verrucomicrobiaceae bacterium. Next base: position 13,660 of record JADJPW010000013.1, on the reverse strand, counting down.
CCGCCGATGCCCCGTGGCCAGCCGCAGATCGAGGTCACCTTTGACATCGACGCCAACGGCATCCTCCACGTCTCCGCGAAGGAAAAGACCACCGGCAAGGAGCAGAAAATCTCCATCCAGGGCAGCTCCGGCCTCAGCAATGAGGAGATCGAGAAGGCCAAGCGCGACGCCGAGGAGCACGCCGAAGAAGACCGCAAACGCAAAGAAGGCGTCGAGGTCAAGAACAAGGCCGACAGCCTCAGCTACGAGATCGAGAAGACCATGAAGGAGTGGGAAGGCAAGGTCCCCGCCGAGCAGCTCACGCCCATCACCGAGAAACTCGCCTCCCTGAAGAGTTCCATCGAAGCCAACGACACCGACGCGATGAAGGCCAAGACCGAAGAGATCGAAAAACTCTTCGCCGCCGCCTACCAAGCCGCTGCCGCCGCAGGAGCCGGAGCCCCCGGTGCCGGTGGCATGCCCGACATGAGCGGCATGGGCGGTGCAGGCCCCGATGTCGCCGCTGCGGAGACCAAGACGCAGGACAAAGGCAAGGTCGTCGATGCGGATTTCGAAGTCGTGGACAAGGACAAGTAAGTTAGCTCCCCAAGCGCCAACGCCATGACGAGTCGCCAACAACAACCGCATCACCCCACGGCCTCCGCAGCTCGCGGAGCGTCGTGGAGTGCGGTGGCAGAGATGCCGGAGCCATCCGGCATCGGCGACACCGCTGTCGAGCGTCCCACGGCGACTGCTGCGCCTTTGCGTGAGATTCCTGCTGGATCTTTCGGCTCCAACATTCATCTCGCCGCTTGCCTCGCGCTGGTTGCTTTTACCTTCAGCTCCTGCGGCAAAAATGAGGCTCCCATAGCCATCGAAGCCGTTAAACCGGCTCCCGTGGTCTCGGAGGCCAAAATCGACGCGGCGATCAACGAGGCTCTTTCGACTCCGCAAACCTCTCCTGAGGCTGAAAAAGCCGATTCACTGCTCCAGAAGGCTGAAGGCGTGCTAAACCGCCATGCGAGCAAAAATGCCGAAGAGTTGCTCAATGTGCCCGAGGTGCATGAAAGCCTCAAAATCTGTCTCCAGAAGTTGGCGCAGGACAAAGCACTGCAAAACCAGATCAATACCAGCGTGCAACTCGCCGCGCAGATGAAAGGCCTCTCCGCCGAGGCTGGCAGCGTGGGTCTCGATCTCAACGTGAAAGGCTACGATGCCGCACGGAAGTCCCGCATGCTCCAGGCCGTGCTCTCCGAAGATCCCAGGCAAATCGTACGCTTCCTATCGGAAGAAATCGGCGAGGCGACCCCCGAGCTCTCCTTCGGCGGAGTCGAGCGTGCCAGTAACGGCGTCTCCATCAAAGAAACACCCCTTCCTCCCAAATAACACTTCCGACCGACCACCGCCCCCGTTCACAACCTTGTGGCAGGGCCGGGAGTCGGTCAGACAAACAAACACAACCAACCCAAAACAAACACAACCAGCACCTATGGCAAACACCATCACCCCGCTCGGCCGCCGCGTCCTCGTGAAGCGCTCCTCCAGCGAAGAAAAAACCGCCGGAGGCATCTTCCTGCCTGACACCGCCAAAGAAAAACCCCAGGAGGCTGAAGTCCTCGCTCTCGGCACTGGCAAAGACGACGAAGGCAAAGACGTCTCCACGCTCTTCACCGTGAAGAAAGGCGACAAAGTCCTCATCTCCAAATACGGCGGCACCGAAGTCAAAGTCGCTGGCGACGACCTCCTCATCATCAACGAGACCGACATCCTCGGTATCCTTGGCTAATCCTCACCCACTCCAACTTAACTCATTACTCATTAACTGATATATGGCTAAACAACTGCAATTCGACGAAACCGCCCGTCAGGCCCTCCTTCGTGGCGTCACGAAGCTCGCCAAGGCCGTGAAAGCAACGCTCGGCCCTGCTGGCCGCAACGTCATCCTGGAAAAGAAATTCGGCTCCCCCACGATCACCAAAGACGGTGTCACCGTGGCCAAGGAAATCGAACTTCCATGCCCCTATGAAAACATGGGCGCCCAGCTCATCAAGGAAGTCTCCTCCAAGACCTCCGACATCGCCGGTGACGGCACCACCACCGCCACCGTGCTCGCTGAGGCCATCTACGCCGAAGGCCTCCGCAACGTGACCGCTGGTGCCAATCCGATCTCGCTCCAGCGCGGCATCATGAAGGCCACAGAGGCCCTCGTCGCCGAACTGAAGAAAATCGCCACCCCCGTGAAGGACAGCAAAGAAGTCGCCCAGGTCGCCACCGTCTCCGCCAACTGGGACGCCGGCATCGGCAACATCATCGCCGAAGCCATGGACAAAGTAGGTAAGGAAGGCACCATCACCGTCGAAGAAGCCAAATCCATCGAAACGACCCTCGAAGTCGTCGAAGGTATGCAGTTCGACAAAGGTTACCTCTCCCCTTACTTCGTCACCAACCCTGAGACGATGGAGTGCAACCTCGAAAACGCCTACATCCTCATCAACGAGAAGAAGGTCAGCTCCCTCAAGGACATGCTGCCTCTGCTTGAGAAGGTCGCTCGCTCCGGCAAGCCCCTCCTCATCATCGCTGAAGACGTCGAAGGTGAAGCCCTTGCCACCCTCGTGGTGAACAAGCTGCGCGGCACCCTCAACATCGTGGCCGTCAAGGCCCCTGGCTTCGGTGATCGCCGCAAAGCCATGCTCGAAGACATCGCCATCCTCACCGGCGGCCGCTGCATCACCGAAGACCTCGGTATCAAGCTCGAAAACATCGAGCTCACCGACCTCGGCCGTGCCAAGCGCATCACCATCGGCAAGGAAAACACCGTCATCGTCGAAGGTGAAGGCTCCAGCGATGCCATCCAGGGCCGCGTGCAGCAGATCAAGAACCAGATCGCTGAAACCACCAGCGATTACGACCGTGAGAAGCTCCAAGAGCGCCTCGCGAAACTGGCTGGCGGCGTCGCCGTCATCAACGTCGGAGCAGCTACGGAAACTGAAATGAAAGAGAAAAAGGCCCGCGTCGAAGACGCCCTGCACGCTACACGCGCTGCTGTAGAAGAGGGCATTGTCCCGGGAGGTGGCGTGGCACTTATCCGTGCCCAAGGTGCCCTCGGCGACCTCAAGCTCACCGGTGACGAAAAAACCGGCGCTGAGATCGTCGCTCGTGCCATCGAAGCCCCCCTCCGTCAGCTCGCCGCCAACGCGGGCGTCGAAGGCGCTCTCATTGTCGCTGAAGTGAAGAAGGGCAAAGGAAACCACGGCTACAACGTCGCCACCGCCAAGTATGAAGACCTCATCAAGGCTGGCGTCGTCGATCCTGCCAAGGTGACCCGCAGCGCTCTCCAGCACGCGGCCTCCATCTCCGGCCTCCTCCTCACCACCGAGTGCCTCATCGCAGACATTCCGAAGGAATAGAAAGCTGACGCTGGTCACAACCATGACCATGGCGGCATGATGTAATCATCCCCATCTTTTGATCGCCGCGTGACCAACCACACGCTGCGAATCAAAAACCCAAAAAACCCCCACGCGGCCCGGAAGGAAACTTCCGGGCCGCTTTTGTTTCAGGGGATCGTCTTTTGCATCCTACCGCTAGCAGCATGCTCTACTTCAGCGGGGCAGGTTTACTTCTTGGCACCTTTGCCCTTCTTAGCCTTCCCTTTGCCCTTCGGTTGCTCCTGGAGCGTCTTCTTCACCAGCGTGGTATATTCATCCGTTTGGCGCTGCCAGGCATCTGCGAGCTCTTTCGCTTTCTCTGGCATCTTCGCGGCGAGATTATTCTGCTCCGCACGGTCGGTTTTCAGGTCATAAAGCTCCCACGGCTGGCCCGCTGCGGCTACGAGCTTCCAATCACCCACGCGGATGGCCCGGTTGTCCTCATGCAGCCACCAGAGGCTATCGCGGGAGATGATTTCATCCTTCCCAAAGGCTGGCAGAAGGCTCTTCCCAGGCGCTGGTGGCACGGGCTCGCCATTCCAGACCGTGGGCTTTTCGATGTCGAGAATATCGAGCACCGTGGGAACGAAGTCGATCACATGCGCTGGTGTATGACGCAGCTCATTTTTCGCGGTGATTCCCGCAGGCCAGTGGACGATGAGAGGCGTGCTGATGCCGCCCTCATGCACCCATGTCTTGTGGCGGCGGTGTGGTGTATTGCACGCACTGGAGAAGCCCGGCCCGAGACACAGATACGACGCCGCGCTACCCGGTGCAGCCTGCGGATCATGACCACCATTGCGCACCATGATCTCTGCGCTGGCACCATTGTCCGAGGCAAAAAGGATGAGCGTGTCCTCCCATGCACCCATTTCTTTGATTTGAGCGAGGATGCGCCCGATCTCCTGGTCCATGCGGTCCACCATCGCGGCATGGATGGCCATTTTCGTCGCCTGAAAGCGCCGCTGTTCGTCCGTCAGCTCACTCCAGGGCAGCGGGCGATTGATCTCGCCAGTTCCCAGCACTTTGAATGCATCAGGAAAGTCATACGGCGGCCCCACTTCACGCTCCAGGGCAGACAGTGTCGTGCGGGTGATGCCCGCCGCCTTCTGCCGGGCAAAACGCGCCTCACGCATCGCTTCCCAGCCTGCGAGGTATTTGTCACGATACTTCGCGATGTCCTGCGGCAGCGCATGCAGCGGGAAATGCGGCGCGATGAACGGAATGTAGTGAAAAAGGGCTTCCCTGCGTGCTTCGCGGCATGATCCTTTAAGCAGTCGATGGCGTGGTCTGCCGTGGCGATGGTCGCATAATAGCCCTTTTCATCTGCCGCGGGTGTCACAGGCACATCGTCGATCGAGTTCCCCTTTGCGGTGAAGAAATTCCCCTGGTTCTTCATATCCAGCGAGCGGTCGAATCCTCCTGCCAGCACGGGTCCGTCGATATGCCACTTCCCACTGTGATAGCAGCGATAGCCCGCAGGCTTGATGTAGTCTGGTAGCAAGCGTGCCCACTGCTGGCGCACACCTTGTCCACCACCGCCCATACCTGGCAGGGCATCCCGGTGGATCTGCTGTGCGTAATACCCGCTCATCAGCGCACTACGCGTAGGCCAGCAGCGTGCCGTATTATAAAACTGCGTGAAGCGTAGCCCCCCACCTGCAAGTGCATCCAGATTCGGTGTCGTGATCTCACTGCCGTAGCAGCCGAGGTCAGAATACCCCAAGTCATCAGCGAGGATAAAAACGATGTTTGGCCTCGTCCCCGCATGCAGCGACGAACTCAGCACAACGAGTGAAAACAAAACAGAGAGAAGTCTCATCATAAGAAGCAGCCCAGCCAACGACGGCAAACTTACGCTTCTTCCACCCGACGCAGCATGATCGTCGCTAGCTTACCGATTCTGCTTCTTCGCCCTCTTCTTGGGTGTGGGCGGAGTGGGCAGATCATCACTCGGTTGGTCTGAAAAACGCCACGGATCGTCCAAACGACGCATTTCGCTCAAAAGCAGCCCTTTCATTTCCTGGAGCTTCGCCGCGTGTTTTGGCTCCGTAGCGAGATTTGGCACGCCATGCTCAGGGAGCAGCTCTTGCGGGTTTTCCGCCAGATTAAAGAGCTGTACATGCCTCGCTGTGCCGTCCGCAGACTCATACTCGATGAGCTTCCACTCGCCCTGCTTCACACAGCGCATGCCCGGCTTTGCTCCACCCGCATAGGCACCGTAGAGCACGTCACGCATGGTTTTGGACTTGCCCTCGAGCACGGGTCGAAAACTCAGGCCCTCACTCGTCGGTGGTGGCGCTACGCCAGTGAGATCACACAGCGTCGCCAGCACATCCAGCAGGTAAATATTTCCCTCCACACGGCTGCCGGGAGCGATGCCAGGGCCTTTCACGATGAAGGGCACCCGCCACGTATGCTGGTAGAGGTTTTGTTTGCCCATCAGCCCGTGTCGGCCGATCGCGATACCGTGATCAGCGGTGTAGATGATGTAGGTGTTCTCTAGCGCACCCATTTTATCCAGCTTCTCCATTACACGACCGATCTGGATGTCGATATTTTCGCTGCACGCATACTGACGGCCGATCTCATTGCGGATGCTGGATTCGTCACGGTTTTTCCACACGCCACTCACGGCCACCTCATCACGCACCGCGATGTCTGTGTTATCAAATGGGTGCTTCGTCAGATAATTCGCAGGCAGTGGCGGCTGTAATGAATGAGCGGAGGGCGGATGCGCCACATCCGTGTGGTTTGTCGCACCGTACTTCGCGAGCAGCTCCGGCTTGCCATCCCGCGTATCGTGCGGATGCGAGAATCCGAAGTAGATGAGAAAAGGATCACGGGACTTCTTCTCCTCACGCTCACGCAAGTAGCCCAGCACCTGCTCAGCATGCCACGCGCTGCCACTTTGATCATCGCCGCCGCGCTTTGATGCATCCTTCCGCACGGTGAAGAGCTTATTTGCCGCCTCGTAGCTGTTGCCCATCTTGCACGTCCGCATCGTCGAGTAACCCGCTCGATTAAAGACCGCCGGAATCGTCTGCTGTTCTAGCGCTGCGGGGCTCGTTTTTGCTGCCCATGGAGAAACCGGCAAGTGCCAAACTGTACGCCCGCTCATGATCATGTGGCGGGAAGGCGTGCAGACCGCCCCCATGGAGGCTCCCATGTGATAAGCCCCATCGAAGACCATCCCCTGCGCCGCCAAGCGATCCAGATTCGGCGTCTGGAGAGTCGATTGAGGATTGTACAGCCTCAGATCGAGTGGCGACTGATCATCCACGAGAATGAAGAGCAAATTGGGCCGCTTCTCCGCAGCGACGGCTGAAACCCCCAAAACCAGAAAGCAGAACAAAGCAGAAAACACACGCATAGGCTGTGAAAACGCCCCAGAGGCTGCCAACTTGCCGCGCTCCTACGCAAGCATCGCCTACACATTCCGTGGGCCGAACACATCCACCTTCAAATCTCGCAAAGAGCATAGTTCGCGCTCATCACCCTGCTCAAAGCCACGCATCACGCGTGCCCCATCGCGCCGCTTCGGCCCGAATCGTCGTCTTTGGGTCTTAAAAATCGAATCCACGAAACTCCTCGACCCGATCACCGCCCCATCGGTGAAATACCTCACGCGGCATCTCAGTGCCTCTGCTACCGACAAGCGACCGCCCTGTTGGAGAACTCGGTGATAATCCTTCTCACAGATTTTGCCCTTCTTGGCACCTTTCGCATTCACCTTTGAAGTCGTCCCCCAAGTAAAAAGCAAACAGCGATAATGCTCCAAAAGGCCCCCATCGGCTTTTCTCCCTTCCAATTGAGCCTTTGCCACCAACTCAACACCGCTCCGAGCTAGGCGCCCCCCGGCGACAGCCTCAGCATAACCACACCAACGGTAATCCTTTGGATCACTCGCCAGTTTTGCTCGGACAGGATTCAAATCCACATACGCCGCTGTCATCGCCAACACCGCACCACCACCCTCCACCAGAGTGCTACGGTAGCGCTCCTCCCAAAGGGTACCCTTGCGTTGATGTTTCTTATTGAACCACAGCGTAAAGCGTTGCTTCAACGACTTCATAAACATCGAAATGTCCCACATCCGGTTGCGCCATCCATCCAGGATCGCATCTGCCTCCGTGTGGGCCCCGATCTTGCGAAAGTGCTCCAATTCGGCCCGCACCTGCCACGCCATCGACTTCCCAAACGCCGACTGCACGATCCTGAGCACCTCCTCCTGCCCCGGCAACACATCCGGCCTGCGGGGCACCTCCACGAGCACATGGAAATGGTTTGAGAGCACGCAATACGTCACCACCCGGACCTGACAGAGCCTTTCATACATCCGCATGAGTCGAACAAACATCTCCCGCTCCTCCTCATGCAGCCGAAAGCTCCGATCTACCACCCGCGAGACGCAATGGTAGTAGGCGATCGGATGGTGCTTGGGGGCTTTGAGGCGTGACTGGCGCATGGTGAGCTGTGAGCTAAACCGAGTTCGGCGGGCACCCTTGGCGGCGATCAGCGGAAAAGGCAAGTGGCAACATATAAAGTGTCAGACTATTTATTGAGCTGTTGGATGATGGTTAGCTCGGGTTCTGGTGCTGTGGGCTCATCGGGGGCGGGTGAGGAGGGTTTTGAGTTGCTGCACTTCTGCGGCGATATCGGGGGCGGTGAGGAAGGCGGAGACGACGACGATGCGCTGGGCTCCGGCGGTGAGGATTTCGTCGAGTCTGGCGGCGTTGACGCCGCCGATGCAGTAGATGGGCAGGTTTACCTGACGGTGGGCTTCGGCGATGTCTGCGAGGCCGATGGGGGTGTAGTCGGGCTTGGTTCCGGTGGCGTAAAGGGGGCCGAAGCCGATGTAGTCGGCCCCTTCAGCTTGCGCGGCGATGGCTTGGGCGAGGCTGTGGGTGGATTTGCCGATGATGCAGGTTGCGCCGGTGATTTGCCGGGCACGGGCGATGGCGTCGTCGTCTTGGCCGACATGGACGCCTTCGCTGCCGATTTGGGCGGCGACGGCGAGGTGGTCATTGATGATGAGGGGCACGTCGAAGTCGCGTAGCACGGTCTGCATGCGGCGTGCGAGGTGCTCGACTTGCTGGGGGGAGGCTTTTTTGGCTCGCAGTTGGAGGAGGTCGATGCCGCCAGTGCAAAGGGCGGCGGTGATGCGCTCGATGTCTGTTTCTGGGACGTAACCGAGGTCGAGGATGCCGTAGAGCCGCCGGTTTGCGAGGTCGGTCTTCATCAAAGGGCGAGGAGGAGCTTGTCGTGGATGCCATCGAAGCCGCCGTTGCTGAAGACGATGATGACGTCGCCGCTGCGTGCTTCGCTCTGGAGCCTTGTGACGATGGTTTGGGTGCTGGGCTCAAACCAGCAGGGTTTGCCGCGTGCGGTGACGCTGGAGGCGACTTTGGCGGTGTCGAGGCGCTGATCTGCGGAGACTTTTTCGGGGTTGGCGACTGCGGCGATGATGCTGGCATCGGCCTCGGCGAGGGCGTCGATGAGTTCGTTTTGGAGGACGTTGCGGCGGCTGGTATTGGAGCGTGGCTCGAAGAGGGCCCAGAGGCGGCGGCCGGTGTAGCGCTGGCGGAGGCCGCGTAGGGTCTCGCGGATGGCGGTGGGGTGGTGGCCGAAGTCGTCGATGATGGTGATGCCGTTTTTTTCGCCGCGTTCTTGTTGGCGGCGGCGGATGCCACGGAAGCTGCTGAGGCCGGCGCGGATTTCTGCATCGGTTAAACCGCCGAATCTGGCGGCGCAGATGCACATGGCGGCGTTGCGGGCGTTGAATTCTCCGACCATGGGGACTTCAAAGGCGTCGCCGTTGAGTGTGAAGGCGGTGCTTTCTGGGGTGGTGCGGGTGATGCTGATGCGGTAGTCGCAGGTGGGGCCGAGTCCGAGGGTTTTGAGTGGGGCGGGGCATTTCGCCCGTAGGGTGAGGCAGTTGGGGTCGTCGCCGTTGATGAGGACGAGGCCGTTGCGGGGGACGGTGTTGAGGAAGCGCTGAAAGGAGAGGAGGATGGCGTCGAGGTTGTCGAAGATGTCGGCGTGATCGAATTCGATGTTGTTGACGATGGCGCACTCGGGCAGGTAGTGGAGGAATTTGCTGCGCTTGTCGAAGTAGGCGGTGTCGTATTCGTCGCCTTCGATGACGAAGATGTCGGAGTGGGTGAAGCGGGCACCGGACTCGAAGTTTTCTGGCACGCCGCCGATCATGAAGCCGGGGTTTTTGCCTGCGTGCTCAAAGAGCCAGGCGAGCATGGTGGTGGTGGTGGTTTTGCCGTGTGTACCGGTGACGACAAAGCTGCGTTTGCCCTGGATGACTTGCTGCTTGAGCATCTCGGCCATGGAGACGTAGGGCAGCTTTTTTTCGAGCAGGGTTTCGAGCTCGGGGTTGCCACGTGAGATGGCGTTGCCGACGACATAGACGTCGGCGTTGAGGGGGAGGTTTTCGGGTTTGAAGCCTGCGAGGACGGGGATGCCTGCATTGGCGAGCACGTCGCTCATGGGAGGATAGACTTTGTCATCGCTGCCGGTGATGTGGTGGCCGAGGGCCTTTAATGCGACGGCGGTGGAGCCCATGGCGGTGCCGCAGATGCCGATGAGGTGGATGTGCTTGGGAGATTGGGACATGAATACGGGAGCGAAGGGCGGGGATAGAAGCCGGGAAAGCTCCTGTCGCTCAAAAAAAGTGCTGGGGTGGCCAAGAATCCCGCTGTCTGCTACGCTGAGGTGTGCTTTGGCTGGTCGGATGAAATCCCTGCCTTCTGGGGCCGTTTTTCGTTCTCACATGATTCGCTTCTTTTTCGCTCTTGTTCTCTCTAGCCATGCTTTTGCTCAAAAAGGTGGGTGATTGGCCGCATTCACGCGGGAATGCGGCGATGACGGGTGTTTCGCCTGTGGAGCTGCGTTTCCCGCTGGAGGCTGCGTGGCAGTTCAAGGCGATGGAGCGGCTGAAGGGCCAAAATGAGATGCTGGTGGCCAGTCCAGTGGTGCGTGCGGGGAAGGTGTATGTGGGCTGTAAGGCGGGTTTTTTTTACTGCGTGGATCTTTTGACGGGGAAGGAGCTGTGGAAGGCGGAGGGGAAGGGGGCCTTTGATGGTGCGGCGGCTTTTGCGGGGGATCTGGTGGTGGCGGGCTGCCAGGATGGTTTCGTGTATGCCTGGCATGCGGCGACGGGTAAGGAGGCGTGGAAGTATGAGACGGATGCGGAGGTGCATGCGGCTGCGAATGTGTGGATGCATCCTGAGACGAAGGCGCTGAAGATCATCATCGGCAGTTATGACTACAATGTGTATTGCCTGGATGCTGCGACGGGGAAGAAGGAGTGGGCGGCGGAGACGGGCTACTACATCAATGGCGGTGCGGCGATCGGGGATGGGAAGGTGGTCTTCGGTGGCTGTGACAGCGTGCTGCATGTGCATGATGTGAAGACGGGCAAGGAGGAGAAGCAGATCGAGGTGGGGGCCTACATCGGGAACAATGTGGCGATCGCCGATGGGGTGATCTACGTGAGCCATTATGGGAACCGCGTGGGCGCTTACAGCATCGCGGATGGCATGCAGGTGTGGGAGTATGGGGAGCGTGAGTTTGAGTACTACGCTGCGCCTGCGATCTGGGAGAAGACGGTTTTTGTCGGTGGCCGGGACAAGCGCATGCATGCGCTGGATCGCATGACGGGGAAGCAGAGGTGGGAGTTCCGTGCGCGTGACCAGATCGACAGCAGTGCGGTGGTCTGCGGCGGGAAGTCCCTGCTTTTCGGCAGTGATGACGGGTATGTGTATGCGCTGGATTTGGAGAAAGGTGCCGAGCTGTGGCACTTCGAGGTGGGCGCACCTGTCAAGAGCTGCCCGGCCGTCGCTGGGGACTATGTCCTTATCGGTGCGGATGACGGGCTGCTGTATGCTTTAAAAAATGGTCCGGCGAAGTGAGCGCGGCGGTTCGCTCCACCCCCTTGCTCCGTGGGCGCCGGCAGCGGTGAGGTAGCAGCCGGGGCACTGCACTGCCCCAGAGGCCCGTGCTCCGCTGGGGGGCGGGGGCGGAAGCCGCCCCCGCCAGCCAGCAAACCAGCGGCGGCGCCGGCCGAGGCCGCCCCGGGCCCCCGGCCCCCGCCGGGGGGGGGGCGGGCGGGGGCGGCCGCGGCTGGGGGGGGGGGGTTGGGCGCGGGGGTGCCGTTTTTCTGCTCCTCCCTGGTCGGAGAAGGGCATGCGCTTCACATTGCCCAGGGTGATGTCTTGCCAGAACTGGTCGGGGTGTACGTTGCCCTGGGTGTCGATGTTTGCGATGCCGCGGCCGCTGCTGTTGGCACCGCCACCATTCCAGGAGAGCAGGCGGCGGGCTTCTTCCAGATTCGGGTGGTTTTCCCGCTCCATGCGCAGGAGCAGGTAGGCGCCATCTGCGGGGCCGGCCACGGTGAGGAGCTCACGGTTCACGCCCTGGGCGTGCCAGGCCTCCGTGCGGGCGATGAGCGTGTCTAGGGCGTAGCGTGACTCCTCCGGTGTGAGCACTTGTAGGGAGGTGCCACGCCCAGCGGGCACGAGGTGGTAGAAGCACACGCGCTGGATTTGCTCCTGCTCGATGAAGTCGAGGATTTGCTCGATGTTCTGCACGTTGCGGCGGGTGAGGGTGAGGCGTAGGCCGGTTTTCTGGCCGACTTCATGGCAGTTGCGGAAGCCGCGCGCACGGCACCATCGAAGGCACCTTCCTTGCGGGCGGAACTCGTCATGCACCGCACCGATGCCATCGAGCGAGATGCCGACGTAGGCGACGTTTGGCGCCTTCAGCAACGCGGCTTTTTCTGGGGTGATGAGGTGCCGTTGGTGGAGATGGTCAGTTCCCAGGCCGCCAGCGCTGGCTTTTGCACGACGTCGAAAAAGTGCGGGTGGATGAGCGGCTCCCCGCCACTGAGGAGCAGGGGAAGGCACTTGGATAGGCGGAGAGATCGTCGATGACGGCCTCCATTTCCGGCCAGGTGAGCTCGCCGGGATAGTTTTGCGCGTTGGAGTCGGATAGCAGTGCACGCAGCGCAGATTGCAGGTGCGGGTGATGTTCCAGACGGTGATGGGCCGCCGCGTGCTGGCGGTATGGCCCCGGGGTGGCCAGGGTGCTTGCCGGTGCCGTAGCGGAGGGCGTCGGCTGGCTGGGCTGTGCCGGTATCAGATTTGGTGATATTGATCATGATGCGAGTTGGGTGGAATGGTGGGGTGTGTTTGGAGCGGAGGAAAGGGATCGCGCTAGTTCCCGCTGCCGGGCTGTTAGAGGCAGGCGGGGTCTTCTGCGAAAGGATCACCCGTGATGCCATAGGCACGGCCCGAGAGGCCGCCGCAACACTGCGGAAACTCACAGCGACCGCATTGCCGCCGAGGGGCGTCATTATCCCGCAGTGAGACAAAGAGCGGGTGCCTGCGGTAAATGTCCGCTGGGTGCTCACTGCGCACATTGCCGCAGTCAAAGGGCAGAAAGCCGCCCGGATACGACTCCAGTGTGGGAGATGAACATGACGCCGCGTCCATCACGGATACCGAGCGGTGAGCGCATGCCGGAAGCTGCTTGGCCGGTGGTGGCAACTCCATTTTCTGGATGACTACACGGCGAAGTGGTGCCCCTCGGTCGTTTTGATGGCAAAGCGGTGCCTTACCGACGAGTGAGGCCATGTCCTGGAAAACGCGCTCGATGTCGGCTGCGTCTGGTAGATCGAGCGGCACCCGCACGACCGGTCGGCACCAGCAAACACACGCCCACTTGGCCGGCTTCAGCTCGGAACTATGAGCTGCTTAAAGGCCTCGCTCTCCATGTAGATTGCCACGGGTGAGCGTGGGTATTGATCTGCACGCTCGACCGGCTGCATGCGCACATGCACCGCTGCGATGGTGCGTGTGAAAGTGCCTGGGATGCCGCGGAAGGCATCAGCTGCGTGCCGCGTGTGGCTCCATCGAGGCTCAGAGAGATGCGCTCGACGCCGGCAGCTTGATTTGGTTAAAATCCGCATTCAGCAGCCGCCCCGTGGCGGATGGGCTGGAGTCCGACATGCAGGCCCGCAGCGCTGGCCTCACGCACCAGATCGAGGGCAGTCGCGGCGCATGAGCGGATCACCACCCGTGAGGATGAGCATGGGAGCCCTCAGCCCGCCGCGAGCTGCTGGATGAGGCGGCTCCGTCACCATCCAGCTCATCTGGGTGGCGGTGTGCCTGTGCCTCTGCGCGGCAGTGGCGGCAGGCGAGGGCGCGGGAGCGTGTGATCTCCAGAAGACGAGAAAGGGC